>NZ_NZQP01000013.1:0-17546 GCF_002695945.1 Marinimicrobium sp.
GTTTGGAACCCCGCCGTGAACCCGTCCATGGGGGCTTCTCATCGGCATCCATGCCTCAGAGAGTTTCCAAACGGTACTCCCCTCGCTGGGCCGGACGTGATGCATCGAAATAGCTAATAAACCAACTCAAACCACCTTTTATCCTGCCAGCACTTGGCCTTTCGGCTCATTTCAGGCACAATTCACGCCTATTTTTGGCCCTGCGGGGCAATCATTCAGACTTACCCTGTGCACGATGTCTGAAGTTCGACGACAATGCACTCACAGAAAGCTGAGGAAACGGCCGAATGGCGAAAGAAGACAATATTGAATTTGAAGGTGAAGTAGTCGACACCCTGCCCAATACCACTTTCCGCGTAAAGCTGGAAAACGGGCACGTGGTGACCGCGCACATCTCCGGCAAGATGCGTAAAAACTATATCCGCATCCTCACCGGCGACAAGGTCAAGGTCGAAATGACCCCCTACGACCTCACCAAAGGTCGCATCACCTACCGCTCCCGCTAAGCACCCCTTCGGCGCCCTGCCCGCCCGGCGCCGGACAGCCTGGTTACCGACAAAAAACCCGCGCCTCCTGACGGTGGCGCGGGTTTCGTTATGCCTGTGGAAAAGTGAGTCGGTCAGGCCTTGCCATCTACCCTGATCGCCAGCTCATCCTTGTCCGGATCCACGCCCACATACACAGAGCCGCCATTTTCGGCCAGTTCTCCGAAAAGCACCGCTTCCGCCAGGGGCTTCTTGACCTTCTCCTGGATCAGACGAGCCATGGGTCGGGCGCCCATTTTTTCATCATAACCGTGCTCGGCCAGCCACTGACGAGCCTCGTCGGTCACCTCGAGGGTGACCTTCTTGTCGTCCAACTGGGACTGCAGTTCCACCAGGAACTTGTCCACCACGGTCTTGATGACGTCCATACTCAGGGCGCCGAACTGCACGACCGCATCCAGCCGGTTGCGGAACTCGGGGGTAAAGGACTTTTTGATCGCCTCTTTACCATCGGTGGTGTGATCCTGATGGGTGAAGCCGATGGACGGCCGACTCATGTCCTCCGCGCCCGCATTGGTGGTCATCACCAGGATGACGTTGCGGAAGTCCGCCTTGCGGCCGTTGTTGTCGGTCAGGGTCCCGTGATCCATTACCTGCAACAGCAGATTGAACACCTCGGGGTGCGCCTTCTCGATCTCATCGAGCAACACCACACTGTGGGGATGCTTGGTTACCGCATCGGTGAGCAGGCCACCCTGATCAAACCCGACATAGCCCGGAGGCGCACCGATCAGACGGGACACCGTGTGCCGCTCCATGTACTCGGACATATCGAAACGGATCAACTCCACACCCAGGCACTTGGCCAACTGCCGGGTCACCTCGGTCTTACCGACACCGGTGGGACCGGCGAACAGGAAGGAACCGATGGGTTTCTCAGCGGAGCCCAGGCCGGCGCGCGACAGCTTGATCGCGGTCGACAGGGTGTCGATGGCCTCGTCCTGTCCGAAGACGGTCATCTTCAGGTTGTCATCCAGCTTGCGCAATTGCTCCTTGTCCGAAGAGGACACGCTCTTCGGGGGAATGCGCGCAATCTTGGCAACCACCGCCTCGATATCGGACACACCGACGGTTTTCTTGCGCTTGCTCGGCGGCTGCAACTGCTGGTAGGCCCCGGCCTCGTCAATCACGTCGATCGCCTTGTCGGGCAGGAAGCGTTCATTGATGTAACGCTCGGACAGCTCCGCCGCCGTGCGCAGTGCCGGGTCGGTGTAGCGAAGNCCATGGTGCTTCTCAAAGCGGCTCTTGAGCCCTTTCAGGATCTGATAGGTNTCGTCCACCGTGGGTTCTTTGACGTCCACCTTCTGGAAGCGCCGGGACAGGGCCCGGTCCTTCTCAAACACGCCCCGGTATTCCTGATAGGTAGTGGACCCCATGCAGCGCAATTCGCCGGAGGACAGCAGAGGCTTGAGCAGGTTGGAGGCGTCCATGACACCGCCGGAGGCCGCCCCCGCACCGATGATGGTATGAATTTCGTCGATGAACAGAATCGCNTTCTTCTGCTTTTTCAGCTCACCGAGCAGCCCTTTGAAGCGCTTTTCAAAGTCACCACGGTATTTGGTGCCTGCGAGCAGCGCTCCCATATCCAGGGAATAGACCACGCTGTCCGCCAGCGCTTCGGGCACATTGCCGTCCACCACGCGCTTCGCCAGCCCTTCGGCAATGGCGGTTTTACCCACCCCGGACTCGCCCACCAGCAGCGGGTTGTTCTTGCGCCGACGGGAGAGAATCTGGCTGACCCGCTCCACCTCGTACTCGCGCCCCACCAGGGGATCAATACGCCCCTGCATGGCCTGCTCGTTCAGGTTGGCCGCAAAACTCTCCAGCGGGCTCTGGCTGGGCGACTCACCGCCGATGGCATCATCGTCGTGCTGCTCCTGGGCGGAGTCGTTGCCGTGATCGGACTGNCCGGCCACCTTATGNATGCCGTGGGTGATGTAGTTGACCACATCAATGCGGGCAATACTCTGCTGCTTCAGGTAGTAGACCGCCTGACTTTCCTGCTCACTGAAGATGGCCACCAGCACATTGGCCCCGGTCACCTCCTGCTTTCCCGAGGACTGAACGTGGAATACCGCGCGCTGCAGTACCCGTTGGAAGCCCAGTGTCGGTTGGGTTTCCCGCTCGGTGTCGTCTTCCGGAATCAGAGGCGTGGTGGAGTCGACAAATTCGATCAACTCCTTGCGCAACTGGCCCAGGTCCGCACCGCAGGCACGCAGGACATTCGCCGCCGATTCATTGTCGATCAACGCCAGCAACAGGTGCTCAACGGTCATGAATTCATGCCGCTTTGAGCGCGCGCCCTTGAACGCCAGGTTCAGGGTAATTTCGAGATCTTTACTTAGCATCGCTGATAACCTCTACTGCAGAGTCACCGGTCGTCGTCTTCCACTGCTTCGATTTCNCACAACAGCGGATGTTCATTGTCCTTGGCAAATTGATTGACCTGGGCCGCCTTGGTCTCGGCAATATCCCGAGTATAGACACCACATACGGCTTTACCTTGGGTATGTACTTTGATCATGACCTGGGTTGCCTTCTCCCGGTTCATGGAAAAAAAGATTTCCAGCGTCTCCACCACAAAATCCATGGGTGTGTAGTCATCGTTGAACATGACNACCTTGTACATTGGCGGGCGGCGCAGNTTGGGCTTGTCCTCCTGCACCGCCACATTGCCGTCCCCTTCGGCCGCATCCGGCTCTTTGGCCAGCATNGGCTCTTTACTTAAGGTTAGATGATAGATCGCCATTTTTCCCATCAGTACCGAAAAAGGTTGCGTAAAAATGTGTAATCCAGCCGGGCTGCCCGACCGGGATATACGCTTCATTGTACCGGAACGATGCCCCGGTCACCTACCACCTTCCCNGGCCGCACACTTGACACGGGAAGGAAACTTCGCTAAAACGAGTGACGTTGGTCAAAAAAGCAACAAAGTGACGGGCTAGTTAANCACTTTGAGCAATAAACCAACACACTCTAATAACGATTAACGATGAGGNCTGTGTGCCTCTCCGCAACAGAAGGATACCCCCCATGCCTACAGGTACCGTCAAGTGGTTCAATAACGCCAAAGGCTATGGCTTTATCCTGCCGGACGAAGGTGGCGAAGATCTGTTCGCGCACTATTCGGCCATCCAGATGGAGGGTTATAAAACCCTTAAGGCGGGTCAACTGGTCGCGTTCGATATCACCAAAGGTGATAAAGGCTACCACGCCACCAACATCATTTCTTCCGATGCCCATCAGGCCGACGAGCGCGCCGCCGCCAACAATGGCGCCGGAGAGCGACGGGACTTCGATTCCGCCCCCGGCAAGCCGGCCGCCGTCACGACTCACTGACCGAGTCGCCACGCACCGATCCTGATCCGATCTGAAACAAAAACCCCCGGCGCCCTGATGGACCCCGGGGGTTTTTCGCACCATCAAGCACCCTTCCCTGTGCTGTATATGGCNTCGATCAGGCGTTTTTCAAGGCATCCAGCGCGGCATTGAGCGTTGCGCTCGGGCGCATGACGTCAGACACCTTGCGGGTGACCGGACGGTAGTAGCCACCGATGTCCACCGGCTTGCCCTGCACGCCGTTCAGNTCGGCCACGATCTTGTCTTCCTCGGCCCTCAGGGTTTTCGCCAGCTCGGTGAAACGCTGCTTGAGCTCNGCATCGTCAGACTGAGCCGCCAGTGCTTCTGCCCAGTACAGNGCCAGGTAGAAGTGNCTGCCCCGGTTGTCCAGCTCGCCGGTTTTGCGCGAGGGTGACTTGTTGTTTTCCAGGAAGTCCGCATTGGCCTTGTCCAGNGCATCGGCCAGCACCTTCGCCTTGGCATTGCCGGTGACCTTGCCGAAGTGACGCAGTGATTCCACCATCGCCAGGAATTCACCCAGGGANTCCCAACGCAGGTGNTTCTCCTCCAGCANCTGCTGAACATGCTTGGGGGCCGAGCCGCCNGCACCGGTCTCAAACAGGCCGCCGCCATTCATCAGCGGCACAATGGAGAGCATCTTCGCACTGGTGCCCANCTCCATGATCGGGAACAGNTCNGTCAGGTANTCGCGCAGCACGTTACCGGTCACGGAAATGGTGTCCTTGCCCTGACGGATNCGCTCCAGGGAGAAGGTCATNGCATCCACCGGCGCCATGATGTGAATTTCCAGGCCNCTGGTGTCGTGCTCTTTCAGGTACTGCTCCACTTTCTTGGTGACCTGGGCGTCGTGAGCNCGCTTGGAGTCCAGCCAGAACACGGCCGGGGCGCCACTNTCGCGAGCNCGGTTGACCGCCAGCTTGACCCAGTCGCGGATCGGCGCATCTTTGACCTGGCACATGCGGAAGATATCNCCCGCNTCGACGCTCTGCTCGATCAGCACCTGGCCGCTGGCATCCACCACCTGAACCTTGCCGCTGGCCGGCACTTCAAAGGTCTTGTCGTGTGAACCGTACTCTTCGGCCTTCTGGGCCATCAGNCCAACGTTGGACACGCTGCCCATGGTGGTCGGATCGAAAGCGCCATTGGNTTTACAGTCGTCAATCACAGCCTGGTAAATGGTGGCGTAGCAGCGATCCGGGATCACGGCCTTGGCATCGTGGCGAGCATTGTCCGCGCCCCACATCTTGCCGGAATCACGGATCATGGCGGGCATGGAGGCATCGATGATCACATCGCTGGGNACNTGCAGGTTGGTGATGCCTTTATCGGAGTTGACCATGGCCAGNCGGGGGCGTTCGTTGTACACCGCNTCCACATCGGCAATGATGGCCTTGCGCTGATCTTCCGGCAGTTGCTCAACACAGGAGTAGAGATCGCCNATACCGTTGTTGGCATCAAAGCCGACCGACTTCAGGGCCGCCTCNTGTTTNTTCAGNGCGTCGGCNTAGAACACTTCCACGGTATGACCAAACAGAATCGGGTCGGAGACCTTCATCATGGTCGCCTTCAGNTGCAGCGAAAAGAGCACGTCTTTGGCTTTGGCATCGTTGATCTCGGCTTCCAGGAAGTCCCGCAACGCCTGCTTGCTCATGACCGCCGCGTCAATGATCTCGCCGTCGAGCAGCGCGGTTTTCTCTTTCAGGATCTGAGTGTCGCCCGCATCGGTGACCAGCTGAATTTTTACGTCGGTGGCTTTCTCCACCAGCACGGACTGCTCGCTGCCGTAAAAATCGCCGTGGGACATGTGAGACACGTGAGACTTGGAGTCGGCGGACCAGGCACCCATNTTGTGCGGGTTCTTGCGCGCATACTGCTTGACCGAGGCCGGAGCNCGACGNTCGGAGTTGCCTTCGCGCAGGACCGGGTTAACGGCACTGCCTTTCACCTTGTCGTATTTGGCTTTGACCGCTTTCTCTTCATCGGTCTTGGGCTCATCCGGGTAGTCCGGCAGGTCGTAGCCCTGCTTCTGCAGCTCTTTGATGGCCGCCTTCAACTGGGGAATGGACGCACTGATATTGGGCAGTTTGACGATGTTGGCTTCCGGCGTTTTGGCCAGCTCGCCCAGCTCAGCCAGATCATCGGCGATGCGCTGTTCTTCGCTCAGACGCTCGGGAAACTGGGAGATGATCCGTCCGGACAGGGAGATGTCACGGGTCTCAATCGCGACGCCGCAGGGTTCGGCAAAGGCGCGAACGATGGGCAGCAGAGAGTAGGTCGCCAGCGCGGGCGCCTCGTCAGTTTCCGTGTAGATGATTTTGGATTCGGTCATGATAAGCTGTCACTCCATCTTGTCTGGGGGTGTGCCGGTGTTTTGATCGCGCGCATTATACCAGTAATGACCACGCCCGGCATGAAACGAGGTTATCTGTGGCACGTCTGTTGTTGTTCAATAAGCCCTATGGGGTACTCACCCAGTTCACCGATGCCCAGGGCCGGGACACTCTGGCCCGTTACATTGATGTCCCCGGTGTCTACCCGGCCGGCCGCTTGGACCGCGACTCCGAGGGCCTGCTGTTGCTCACCGATGATGGCCAGGTACAGCACCAGATCGCCCACCCGCTGCACAAGCTGCCCAAGGTGTATTGGGTGCAGGTGGAGGGCGCGCCCGACAAGTCGGCTCTGCAGGCGTTGCGTGAGGGTGTCACGCTCAACGACGGCCGGACTCGCCCGGCCAAGGTAAAAGTGATTCCCGAACCGCCCCTCTGGCCCCGGAACCCGCCGGTGCGGGAGCGCAAATCCGTTCCCACCACCTGGCTGGAGCTGACCATCACCGAGGGCCGTAACCGTCAGGTCCGCCGGATGACGGCGGCAGTCGGCCACCCCACCCTGCGCCTGGTCCGCGCCCGGATCGGCACCTGGTCCCTGGATCAGTTGCAACCCGGCCAGTACCGGACGGAAAAACTTCATCTGCCCAAAGCGCCGGCCAAGCCTTCATTGCGTAAGCGTTGAGTTGCTGCTCTCGGCGGAACCTTACCAAGCACTTCGCATTGTGGCGCTGCGGGGTATACCGTTTGGAGACTCTCTGAGGCATGGATGCCGATGAGAAGCCTACAGGGATGTATTCACGGCGGGTCTCCACATGGTATTCCTCCCCAACGCCGGACTAAAACGTCGCTCAAGAAATAAGACAACAGACACAAAAAAGGCGGCTCGCAGGCCGCCTTTTTTGACTGAAAGACTTACCAACCAGTGGCTTCTTTCAGAGCCTGGCCGATGTCCGCCAGGCTGCGTACGGTTTTCACACCGGCGTCTTCCAGAGCGGCGAACTTCTCGTCAGCCGTACCCTTACCGCCGGCAATGATCGCACCCGCGTGGCCCATGCGCTTACCCTTCGGTGCCGTGACACCCGCGATGTAAGACACCACCGGCTTGGTGACGTTGGCCTTGATGAACGCGGCGGCTTCTTCTTCCGCGCTACCACCAATCTCACCAATCATCACAATGGCTTCGGTCTTCGGATCGTTCTGGAACATCTCCAGAATATCGATGAAGTTGGAGCCCGGGATTGGGTCACCACCAATGCCGACGCAGGTGGACTGACCGTAACCGAAGTCGGTGGTCTGCTTGACCGCTTCATAGGTCAGGGTACCGGAGCGGGATACGATGCCCACCTTGCCCGGCTTGTGAATGTGGCCCGGCATGATGCCGATCTTGCACTCACCCGGCGTGATCACACCCGGGCAGTTGGGGCCGATCAGGCGCACGCCCAGCTCATCGCACTTCACTTTACAGTCCAGCATATCCAGAGTCGGAATGCCTTCGGTAATGCACACGATCAGCTTGATACCGGCGTTGGCCGCTTCCAGGATCGAGTCCTTACAGAAGGGAGCCGGTACGTAGATGACGGACGCTTCGGCGCCGGTTTCGGCCACGGCTTCCGCCACGGTGTTGAACACCGGCAGGCCCAGGTGAGTCTGACCACCCTTGCCTGGGGTGACACCGCCGACCATCTTGGTGCCGTAGGCAATTGCCTGCTCAGAGTGGAAGGTACCTTGGGCACCGGTGAAACCCTGGCAGATCACTTTGGTATCTTTATTGATCAAAACGCTCATTGTTGAGTCCTCAAATTCTGTGTTGCTGCGGAGTGTAAAACCGTCCCTGGTGTCTGGGTCCGGCCCGGCCGTCCTGGCCGGTCGCTAAGGGCGCTGCGGAAACATTCAGTTTCCGGTCGCCCTTAGCCCTCCGCGGCTTTAACCACTTGCTGAGCAGCGTCAGTCAAGCTGGTCGCGGCGATGATGTTCAGACCGCTGTCCGCCAGTACTTTGGCGCCCAGCTCGGCGTTATTACCTTCCAGGCGCACAACCACCGGCACCTTCACGCCCACCTCTTCCACGGCGCCAATCACGCCTTCGGCGATCAGGTCACAGCGAACGATACCGCCGAAGATGTTGATCAGAACAGCCTTGACGTTTTCGTCAGACAGAATGATTTTGAACGCTTCCACAACGCGCTCTTTAGTGGCACCGCCACCGACGTCCAGGAAGTTCGCCGGCGCACCACCGTGCAGCTTGACGATGTCCATGGTGCCCATGGCCAGACCAGCGCCGTTTACCATGCAGCCGATGTTGCCATCGAGTGCCACGTAGTTCAGTTCCCACTTGGCGGCGTGCGCTTCACGGGCGTCTTCCTGGGACGGATCGTGCATTTCGTGCAGGTCGTCGTGACGGTACAGGGCGTTGCCGTCGATCGCCACTTTGGCGTCCAGGCAGTGCAGGTCACCGGCCGGAGTGATCACCAGCGGGTTGATCTCGATCAGTGCCACGTCTTTTTCTTTGAACAGCTTGGCCAAGCCCAGGAAAATCTGTACGAACTGCTTGATCTGCTTACCTTCCAGACCCAGTTTGAAGGCCAGGTCGCGGCCCTGATACGGCTGAGCACCAACCAGCGGATCGATGGTGGCCTTGAGGATTTTTTCCGGCGTTTCCTCAGCCACTTTTTCGATTTCCACACCGCCTTCGGTAGACGCCATGAATACGATGCGGCGAGTGGAGCGATCGACGACCGCACCCAGATACAGCTCTTTATCGATGTCGGTGCAGGTTTCAACCAGAATGCGGCTGACCGGCTGACCGTTTTCGTCAGTCTGGTAGGTCACCAGGTTTTTGCCCAACCACTGTTTGGCAAACGCCTCGATTTCCGCCTTTGACTTGACCAGCTTGACGCCACCGGCCTTACCGCGGCCACCGGCGTGAACCTGGGCCTTGACGACGAACTCGGTACCACCGATGGTGTCCGCTGCCGCTACCGCTTCAGCGGGAGTCTGGGCGGCGACACCCTTGGAGACGGGCAGTCCGTACTGAGCGAACAGTTGCTTACCCTGATATTCATGCAAATTCATGGTGCAGTTCCACATTGTCTGTTGCCGGACCGAGGTCTCTTACGGCATTTCCGGCAAGAATGACCAATTAGCAGACCGCGCCTTGGCGGCCTGCCCCCTGGGTTGAGTTCTCTAACTCAGTGTCATTTCTCGTTATTATTAGCGCTTCTTCTTATTGGCGACATGGATCGCATGACCATGAACCGCCAAGGCTGCTTCATGCACAGCTTCAGACAGAGTCGGGTGGCCAAAGACCATCAGACCCAGATCTTCCGCACTGCTGCCGAATTCCATTGCAATCGCCACCTGCTGGACCAGGTCGGCCGCACTCGGTCCCACAATGTGAGCGCCAAGAATGCGATCGGTGTCCGCATGGGCAATGATTTTGACCAGACCGCCGGTTTCATTGGCCGCCATGGCACGGCCGCTGGCCGCAAACGGGAAAGTACCGACGTTGTAGGGCTCCCCATCGGCCTTGATCTGCTCTTCGGTGCGGCCGACGGAAGCCACTTCCGGATGGGTGTAGATCACATTCGGAACCACATCGTAGTTCATCACGGTTTTCTGACCGGCAATACGCTCGGCAACCATCACGCCCTCTTCAGAACCTTTGTGCGCGAGCATGGGGCCGCGCACCACATCACCAATGGCCCAGACACCGGGGGCGCCCGTCGCACACAGGTCGTTGACGTAAATAAAACCGCGCTCGTCCAGGTTCACACCGCTGTCTTCCGCCAGCAGGCCTTCGGTGTACGGACGACGCCCGACACAGACGATCAGCTTGTCAAAGGTCTCTTTCTGCTCTTTACCGTCTTTATCGGTAAAGGTCACGGTCACTTCCTTACCCTTGACTTCGGAGCCGGTCACCCGGCAGCTCAGGCGAATATCCAGGCCCTGCTTGGTGAGGATTTTCTGGGTTTCTTTGGCAATCTGCTGATCCATGATGGACAGGAATTTGTCCATGGCTTCAAGCACCACCACATCGGAGCCCAGACGGTTCCAGACACTGCCCAGTTCCAGACCGATCACACCCGCGCCGATCACGCCCAGACGCTTGGGTACCGCATCAAACTCGAGCGCACCGGTGGAGTCGACGATCACGTCGTTATCAATTTTGGCGACCGGGATATCGATGGGCTTGGAGCCCGACGCCAGAATGACGTTATCCGCCTCGAGGGTTTTGGTTTTACCGTCGTGACCAGTCACTTCCACCTTGCGGTTGGCGAGCAGTTTGCCCGTGCCGAAAACGGAGGTGACGCCATTGGCCTTGAACAAGGCCGAGATACCGCCGGTCAGCTGTTTGACGATGTTGTCTTTGCGCTGAATCATTGAGGGCACATCAATCTCGATGCCCTTGGTCGAAATACCGTGTACTTTGAAGTCGTCTTTGGCTTCGTGGTACTTGTAGGAGCTATCCAGCAGCGCCTTGGACGGGATACAGCCCACATTCAGGCAGGTGCCACCATTGACGCCCTTACCTTCACTGTTCTGCCATTTTTCAACACACGCCGTTTTCAGACCCAGCTGCGCCGCGCGAATCGCCGCAACGTATCCGGCCGGACCGGAACCAATGACTACCACATCAAATTTATCAGACATATTTCATTTCCCAGGTTTACAAGGCTGCCTGGCCCTNGCTTCATCGGGCCAAACACCATNATTCGGTCAGTGAGCTATANCAAAGCGGGCAGTAACCNGCCCGCTTTGTTCATCAGATTTCCAGAAGGATGCGCGCCGGATCTTCCAGCAGGTCCTTGATNGTGACCAGGAACTGAACGGCTTCTTTNCCATCCAGCAGACGGTGGTCGTAGGANAGCGCCAGGTACATCATCGGCAGNATTTTCACCTCGCCATTGACCGCCATCGGGCGCTCCTGAATCTTGTGCATGCCCAGAATGGCGGATTGCGGAAGATTCANAATCGGAGTGGACAACANNGAACCGAAGACCCCACCGTTGGTGATGGTGAANGTACCGCCGGTCATTTCCTCAATACCCAGCTTGCCATCACGGGCNCGCAGACCGTANTCGCGAATGGTGCTTTCGATATCCGCCAGNCCCATGCTCTCAGCGTTGCGCAATACCGGCACGACCAGGCCNTTGTCGGTAGAAACCGCCACACCGATNTCCTGATAGCCGTGGTAGACAACATCATTGTTGTCGATAGANGCGTTNACGGCGGGGAAGCGACGCAGCGCTTCGGCGGCGGCNTTCACNAAGAAGCCCATAAAGCCCAGACGGGTACCGTCGTGCGACTTTTCGAACTGATCTTTGTACTTGGCCCGCAGCTCCATGATCGGCCCCATGTTCACCTCGTTGAAGGTGGTCAACATGGCGGTGGTGTTGGANGCCTCGAGCAGACGCTCGGCAATGCGCTTGCGCAGACGGGTCATCGGCACNCGCTTNTCGGCACGATCGCCGGCGGGTGCTTCGACTTCAGCCGCTTTGGCCGGAGCGCTGCTGGGTGCACTGGCGGCTTTGCTGCCACCGGATTTGAGGAAGTTGGCCACATCCTCTTTNGTGACCCGACCGTCTTTCCCGGTACCTGGAACGCTGTTGGGGTCAATGTTGTTTTCATCGGCCATTTTGCGCGCAGCGGGGCTGAGCAGTTTTTCACCGTCATCGCTGGTGGCCGGCTGTTCGCCGCTGTCTGCGGGCTTGCTCTCGGACTTCTCTTCCGATTTCTTCTCGTCGGCGCTGTCGCCTTTGTCGTCACTCTTCGAGCCGGCCGCGCCTTCTTCAAACTTGGCAATGACTTCATTGCTCAGGACGGTATCGCCCTCTTCTTTCAGGATTTCAGACAGGCTGCCATCTGCCGGTGCCACCACTTCCAGCACCACTTTGTCGGTTTCAATATCGACAATCAATTCGTCGCGGGAAACAGCCTCACCGGGCTTTTTATGCCAGGTGGCGATGCTCCCGTCCTGAACAGATTCGGGGAAAGTCGGGGCTTTGATCTCAATAGTCATTCTTTGTCCTTAGCAATCGCTGTGGATTCTTTGTCGAACACAGGCTCCGGCGTCAAACGCTCAGAGCCTCATTGATGAAACGCTTCTGCTCTTCCAGATGCACGGAGGCATAACCCGCGGCCGGTGCCGCTGATGGGTCGCGCCCCACATAGCTGAGATAGAGGTCCGGGTTGTGATCATTCACCACACGCCGCATGTGGTGCTGGCTGCTGTACCAGGCGCCCTGGTTCATGGGCTCTTCCTGACACCAGACGATATCCTTCAGATTTTTGAAAGGCGCCAGCGCCTCTTTCAATTCTTCTTCCGGGAAGGGGTAGAGCTGCTCCAGACGGACCAGAGCCACGTCATCCTGTTCACGTTCCATGCGCTCTTCCAGCAGGTGGTAGTACACCTTGCCGGAACAGAGCACCACCCGCTTGGCTTTCGCCGGGTCAACCTGCTCATCGGTGATCACATTGTGGAAGTGACCGTTGGCCAGATCTTCCAGGCTGGAGGTCGCCAGCTTGTGACGCAGAATCCATTTCGGACTCATGACCACCAGTGGGCGACGCATCGGGCGGATCACCTGACGGCGCAGCATGTGAAACACCTGAGCCGGGGTGGTCGGAATACAGACCTGAATGTTGTGCTCGGCACACAGCTGCATAAAGCGCTCCAGACGCGCGGAGGAGTGCTCCGGGCCCTGCCCTTCGTAGCCGTGTGGCAACAGCATGGTCAAGCCACACAAGCGACCCCACTTGTGCTCACCACTGGTGATGAACTGGTCGATGACCACCTGCGCGCCGTTGGCGAAATCGCCAAATTGGGCTTCCCAGATGATCAGGCCGTTCGGGGTAGTGGTGGCATAGCCATACTCGAACGCCAGCACCGCCTCTTCGGACAGGAAGGAGTCATAAAGATCCAGCGCTGGCTGATCCTCTTTGAGGTGACGCAGCGGGATATAGGTGGAACCGTCTTTCTGACTGTGCACTACTGCGTGACGGTGTGAGAAGGTGCCTCGCCCGACATCCTGACCGGTCAGGCGGACGCCGTAGCCCTGATCCAGCAGCGTTGCGTAGGCGAGCGTTTCCGCCATGCCCCAGTTGATGGGCAGAGCGCCACCGGCCATCTTGCGACGGTCGTCGTAAATCTTGCCGACCTGCTTTTGCACCACCACGCCGTCGGGAATCTCGCACATCTTGTGACCGAGTTCCTGCAGACGTTTCAGGTCGAAGCTGGTATCGCCCGGCGTATTCCAGTCGTGGCCGATGTAGGGCGTCCAGTCGACAAACAGCGAGCGGTCCGGCTCACTGACCAGGCCGTTGGCCACACTTTCACCGCGGTCCAGGGCGGCGCGGTAGTTGTTCATCATTTCGTCAACTTTTTCCGCGGTCACCACGCCAGCTTCCACCAGTTTGTCGGCGTAGAGCGCACGGGTGGTTTTTTGCTTGCGGATCAGTTGATACATCAAAGGCTGGGTCGCCGAGGGATCATCAGCCTCATTGTGGCCGCGACGACGGTAACAGACCAGATCGATCACCACGTCTTTCTTGAACTCATAGCGATAGTCCGCCGCCAACTGGGCCGCAAACAGCACCGCGTCCGGATCGTCACCATTGACGTGGAAAATCGGCGCTTCCACCATCTTGGCCACGTCGGTGCAGTACTCGGTGGAGCGCATGTCTTCGCGCTTGCTGGTGGTAAAGCCCACCTGGTTGTTGATCACCAGGTGTACGGTACCGCCGGTGGCATAGGCTCGAGTCTGGGACATCTGGAAGGTTTCCATGACCACGCCCTGACCGGCGAAGGCCGCGTCCCCGTGCACCACGATGGGCAGCACCTTGGCGCCGATCGGGTCTTCACGGCGATCCTGGCGGGCCCGTACCGACCCTTCAACCACCGGAGAGACGATCTCCAGGTGCGACGGGTTGAAGGCCATGGCCATGTGCAGTTCGCCGCCCGGGGTCATGATATTGGAGGAGAAACCCTGGTGGTATTTCACATCGCCTGAGGTGTCCACCAGACGCTTGGTGCCTTCGAACTCGCCAAACAGTTCTGACGGGCTCTTACCGAAGATGTTGACCAGCGTGTTCAGACGGCCACGGTGAGCCATACCCAGCACGATTTCTTTTGCGCCGTAACCGCCCGCGCGGTTGACGATCGCATCCACCAGCGGAATAAAGCTCTCGCCCCCCTCCAGACCAAAACGCTTGGTCCCGGGGTATTTGCTATCAAGGTGCCGCTCCAGCCCTTCGGCCGCCACCAGACGGTCCAACACGGCCAGGCGCTGCTCATCGCTGAAGTCCGGCTTGGAACGCACACTCTCCAGGCGCTGCTGAAGCCACTGCTTCTCCGCCAGGTTGGTGATATGCATGATTTCCGGACCGACGTGCCCGCAGTAGGTCTGCTCCAGAGCATCGACAATGTCCTTGAGCGGCGCCTCTTCCCGGCCGATGAACAGGTTGCCGGTGTTGAAAACCGTGTCCAGATCCGCTTCTGTCAGACCATGAAATCCCAGCTCCAGGTCAGGAACTCGTTCACGATCCATCAGGCTGAGGGGGTCGAGTTGGGCTTTCTGGTGGCCGCGGAAGCGGTAGGAGCTGATCAGCTGAAGAACTTTGACCTGCTTGCGCTCGTGCTCGAGGCTGACGGAGCCCGCCGCCGTGGCCGACGCGGTCGCTGAGCGGGTTTTGGCGAGACGCTGGAACTGCTCGCGGATTACGGAGTGCGGAACGTCTTGGGTGACTACCCCGTTGACCCGGGGCAATTGCTCAAAGTAATTGCGCCACTCATCGGGAACCGCATTGGGATCGTGTAGATATGTGTCGTAGAGCGCTTCGACGTAGGCGGCATTCCCTCCGGAGATATGGGACGTGCGCCAAAATTGCTCCATGATGCTGTCTTGCATTACACCCACCTTGTCATGGGGTTCGCCAACCACCGGTTCACCGGGATGGCTGGCGGCCGGATCGGGTGTTACCCGATACTCCCCCTGCTAGTCTCTAGCCGTTAGCTACCATAACGCACTCCGCTTGTGGCAGAACGCGCCGCTCAAATACTCAGGCACACCCTTGAGGGTGTGCCGAACAGCCGGGCTCTCGGCCCGACCCATGTTGCTCACATCTGAGTGTGATCAGGTCGCACTTTGCAGCAGCATGGTGCGAATATGACCGATCGCCCGGGTCGGGTTCAACCCTTTGGGGCACACGGACACACAGTTCTGAATGCCGTGACAGCGGAAGACGCTGAAGGGGTCATCCAGGTTCGACAAGCGTTTCTCTGTGGCCAGGTCGCGGCTGTCCGCCAGGAAGCGGTAGGCCTGGAGCAGACCGGCCGGACCAATGAACTTGTCCGGATTCCACCAGAACGACGGGCAGCTGGTTGAGCAGCAGGCGCACAGGATACACTCGTACAGACCGTCCAGCTTGGCACGATCTTCGGGAGATTGTAACCGCTCGATTGCCGGAGCGGGGGTATCATTTTGCAAATAGGGCTCGATTTTCTTGTACTGATCGTAGAACTGGGTCATATCGATGACCAGATCACGAATCACCGGAAGTCCAGGCAGTGGCCGAACCACCAACTTGTTGTTCTTTACCGCCTGAGACAGCGGCGTGATACAGGCCAGCCCATTAACGCCGTTGATATTCATGCCATCCGAGCCACAAACCCCCTCGCGGCAGGAGCGACGGTAAGCCAGGGATTCGTCCTGTTCCTTGAGCATACCCAGCACGTCGAGCACCATCAGGTCCTTACCCTGAGTGTCCACTTCGTAGGACTTCATGTAAGGCGCTTTGTCGGTCTCGGGGTTGTAGCGATAGACTTCAACTTTCAACATAACTCGTACCCCTTAATAAACACGTGCTTTCGGTTCGAACGCGTCCATGGTGCGCGGGGCAAAGTTCACGCCGCGCTTACCCACCCGCTTGTCGACCGGATAGTACATGGAGTGGCACAGCCAGTTCTTGTCGTCGCGCTCCTGGAAGTCCTCGCGGGCATGGGCGCCGCGAGACTCGGTGCGCTCATTGGCCGCGATGGCAGTGGCCTCGGCCACTTCCAGCAGGTTCTGCAACTCCAGAGCTTCAATCCGGGCCGTATTGAACGCATCGCTCTTGTCGTCGATAGACACGTTTTCAATGCGCTCGCGCAGGGCGGCCAGCTTTTTGATGCCCTCGGCCATGAAGTCACCCTTGCGGAATACGCCAAAGTGGTTTTGCATCACTTCCTGCAGCTCTTTGCGCAGTACCGCACTGCTCTCCCCACCGGTCGAGCTGTTCAGGCGATTCAGTCGGGCCAGCGACGCTTCGATATCGCTCTCGCGCGGCGCCTGCTGCTCTGCGCCTTCACGCAGCACTTTCTCGATGTGCTTGCCGGCCGCCCGGCCGAACACCACCAGGTCCAGCAGCGAGTTGCCGCCCAGGCGGTTGGCACCGTGCACCGATACGCAGGCCGCTTCGCCGCAGGCGAACAGACCTTCGATCGGAACGTCCTTGCCATCCGCGTCCACGGTCAGGGCCTGGCCGTTCACGTTGGTCGGAATACCACCCATCATATAGTGGCAGGTGGGCACCACCGGGATCGGCTCTTTGACCGGATCCACGTGGGCAAAAGTACGGGACAGTTCACAGATGCCGGGCAGGCGGCTTTCCAGCACCTCCTCACCCAGGTGATCGAGCTTGAGCAGTACGTGATCGCCATTGGGGCCACAACCGCGGCCCTCCAGAATCTCCATGACCATGGAGCGCGCCACCACGTCGCGGCCCGCCAGATCTTTGGCGTTGGGCGCGTAACGCTCCATAAAGCGCTCACCGTCCTTATTGATGAGATAGCCGCCCTCACCGCGGCAACCTTCGGTCACCAGGGTGCCCGCACCGTGAATGCCGGTGGGGTGGAACTGCCACATTTCCATATCCTGGACCGGGAAGCCCGCGCGCAGCGCCATACCGATACCGTCGCCGGTGTTGATGTGCGCGTTGGTGGTGGAGGCGTAAATACGACCGGCACCGCCCGTCGCCAGCACTGTGGCCTTGGAGCGGACAAACACCGTCTCGCCGTCTTCAATGTTGATGGCAATTACGCCCACAACAGCGTTATCGGCGTTCTTCACCAGATCCACGGCATACCATTCGTTCATGAACACCGTGTTGCTCTTGATATTACCCTGGTACAGGGTGTGCAGCAGCGCATGACCCGTGCGGTCCGCCGCCGCGCAGGTGCGCGCCGCCTGGCCGCCGCGGCCAAAATCCTTGGATTGACCACCAAACGGACGCTGATAAATGCGCCCCTCTTCGGTACGGGAGAATGGCAGCCCCATGTG
>NZ_NZQP01000014.1:0-29169 GCF_002695945.1 Marinimicrobium sp.
GCCTGTGCGGCGGAAGCTGCAGAAATCGCCAAAGCCAAGCCCAAATATTTCTTGCTCATAGTGGTTTTTTCCTTTCAGTTTGCTTGTGGGTATTGAAGACTCCTAACTTGCAGTCGGGTGTTTAAATAGGCTGTAAAGACAACCAGAGTCACTACCACGTCATTTGAAAACCGGGCCATTCTACCGAAAACCGGCTCAAATATGTCACTTTGGTGTCGGTTTAATGTCCGTTACGTGAACATTTTATGTCGTAATAATGACATTTTTATGACAATCTGTAATTCATTGCGCGCCGCCCCCGTCCTGACCGGGCCGGCACCGCCGAGCTTCGCTTTTTCCCGGCGAACCGACTACAGTAATTACTATCGGGCCGCGTTTGGCATCCCGACCACTGACGCATCAACGATTGTGCGGCTATTCTCTTGATGCCTTACTCTTGAAATAGCCCAGATGCCTGTAAAATACCAATTTCCGTCGGCACTTACGGATTATTCATGGCCACATCGCTGAAAGTATTGTTTATTGAAGACTCCGAAGCAGACGCCGAGCTCACCACCGCCGAGCTGGTTCGCGGCGGTTTTGATCCTCACTGCCATCGGGTCGAAACGGCGCCGGACCTGGAAGCGGCGCTGGAGCAACCCTGGGACCTGATCATCTGCGACTATCGCCTGCCGCGCTTCAGCGCCGAGGATGCGCTGGCCGCTTTGAAACGAAGCGGACAGGACATCCCTTTCATCATCATGTCGGGCGCAGTGCAAGCCGAAGACACCGTCAACCTGCTCAAGCAGGGCGCCCACGACTTCATGGACAAACATGCTCTTGCACGTCTGCTGCCCGCTGTCGAGCGGGAACTTCGAGAGGCGGAAATTCGCGCCAAACGGCGCAAGGCCGAAGAGCGGGTCAGAGTGCTGTCCCGTGCGGTTGAGCAAAGCCCGGTTTCGGTCGTGATCACTGACCCCAGCGGCAACATCGAGTACGTGAACCCCCGGTTTGAGGAACTGACCGGCTATTCCGCCGAGGAAGCCACCGGCCGCGAGTTGGGTTTCTCCATGGTTGACCAGGACAGCGCCCAGGCTTTATCCGAGCTGTGGTCGACCGTCAGCGGTGGCCGGGAATGGAGTGGCGAGTTCTGCAGCGCCCGCCGGGACGGGCAACTGCTGTGGGAGCAAGTCAGCGTCTCCCCCCTAACTGACACGGACAACCGGATCACCCACTACGTCGTCATCAAAGAGGACGTGACGGTTCGGCGCAGCTATGAAGAACAGCTGTTGCGTCAGGCGCACTACGACCAACTGACCGGCCTGGCCAACCGGGTGCTGATGATCGACCGGATGAGCGTCGCCCTGGAGGCGGCCCAGCGGGATGATCACAAGTGTGCCCTGCTGGTCATTGACCTTGATCACTTCAAGAATGTGAACGACAGTCTTGGACACAGTATTGGCGACAACCTTCTGAAAGAGTCCGCCGGGCGCCTCAGCGGTTGCATCCGCGGCGGCGACACGCTGGTACGGATGGGCGGCGACGAGTTTGTAGTGATCATGCCCAAAGTCGACTCCGCCCGCGAGGCCCAAAAAGTGGCCGAGCAGATCATCCAGCAGTTTGAGCGCCCCTTCACTATCATCGGAAAGCAATACCGGGTCACCGCCAGCATCGGTATTGCGCTCTACCCCGAAGACGGAAAAAACCCCCACCTGGTTCTGCGCAATGCCGACCTGGCGATGTACAAGGCGAAGGACCTGGGGCGCAATCAGTATCATTTCTTCACCGAAGAGATCAATCAGCAATTGATTGAACGGTTGGAGCTCGAGGGACGACTGAGGCGGGTTCTGGACAAAGGTGAGCTGACCCTGCACTACCAGCCCATCTATTCACTCGAGGGAAACTTTGTCACCGGCGTCGAGGCCCTGGTCCGCTGGCGCCAGCCCGACGGCAGCCTCTGGGGACCCTACCGGTTTATTCCACTGGCGGAAGAGATCGGAATGATCCGCGCGATCGACAACTGGGTTCTGCGCAGTGCCCTACGGACGATGGCGCCTTGGCTTTCGGATAGCAACGAAACCATGCGCCTGACTCTGAATATCTCCTCCCAGCAATTGCAGATGCCCGGGTTCCATCAATACGTTGCCGAACAACTGACCGCCAACGGTGTCACGCCCTCACAGCTGGAGCTGGAAATTACCGAGCGAATGCTGGTGGATAATTCCGACTCGACGCAGGAAAACATCCAGCGCCTTTGTGACATGGGCGTACGATTGTCGATTGACGACTTTGGTACCGGGTACTCTTCGTTGGGCTACCTTCAGAACTACCCATTCCACACACTGAAAATTGATCGCAGCTTTGTCTGCAACATCGGAATCAATACGCATACGGCGCGGCTGATTGACACCATCATCACCATGGGACACGGCCTGGGTATGGAGATTGTGGCGGAGGGGATTGAATCGGATCTTGAACGTCAGTTTCTGAAAGCTCATGGCTGCGATCAGGGGCAGGGCTATCTGTTCAGTCATCCACTGCCGTTGGAGCAGCTTCGTCCGTTGCTCGAAAAAGCGGTTCAGGAACAGCCGTCGTTTTCAGAAAATCAGCCTGACGGATAAAAGAACTCCCGCAGGGGTTGCTGCGGGAGTCAAAGGTTCACTCTCAAGAGAATGCTGAATTGTTATTTCAACCAGCGCCTCAGGCAGGGGCAATTACCCACCAACCCATCGCTCTCGCTTTCGCCTCCAACTCCCGTCCACCACTGACCACCGTCGGTTGACCGACGGCACTGAGCATCGGGAAGTCCGACACATCATCGCCATAGGCAAAACAGTGTTCAGGCACAGCGCTCTGAGCCTCCAGGAACTGTGTCAACGCCTCCACCTTGCCGGAGCCGATGGTCTGGGGCGGGAGAATTTCACCGGTATAGCGCCCCTGATGGACCGCCAGGCGGGTCGACAGCAGATGCTGCACCTGTAACTCCTGCGCAATCGGCTCAAGCAGTGCCGGAAAAGAACCGGATACAAACACCACTTCTCGCCCCGCCCGCTGATGGGCGCGCAGTTCGGCCAATGGACGGGGGTGATAAAACGGCGCCTGGCCGTGACGCATTTCATCAAACCAGACCCTCCCCATGGCACGGACCTCTTGAGGACACCGGCCCTTGAAATGGCGGTAATACAGGCGGTTAAGAAACTCCCAGGAGGCTCCGGGGTGCAAGTGCTGGCGCAGGTCCTGTTCGTAAGCGCGCTGCCCTTCATCGTCACCGGTTCGGTGATACCAGAAGGTCTGAAAGCTGAGCATGCTTTTGATCGAAATCAGCGTGTCGTCAACATCAAAAAACACATACTCTTGTGTCAATGTCGGTAATGCCGTCATGAAAACACCTCCCTGCGACTCAGAAGTTATCGACGCGCTGCAACATCTCGGCATAGGCAGCCGCTGCACTCTGCGCCTGGAGCTGACCGTCCACAAACGCCAGATGCGCCTGTTGCGCCTTGGCCGCCATGGTCGCTTCGCGTTTGCCGATCCGGGCCTTGTCCATGGCGGCAAAGGTGAAGGTCAGTGAGGAGACATCCATCCCGCACTGTTGCACCACCGCCTCGGTCACAAAACTCAACTTCCGCGGGTTATCCGTGCTCTGCTCCAGAATCCGACACTCAATGGTGGCCGACACCGGAAAGGCAAAGTTATTGTACTTGACGGACATGTCGTTCAGGACGAAGGCGTAATCCACCTCGTTATCCGGAAGAAAGTACTGCTCAACCACGGCCAACATCCCCTGACGGGCGGCCTCGATCAGAATCATACCCTGGACGTGTTGACCGCTCTGGTGGTCTTGCATCAGTTCGCACTGCTCATCAATCAGCAAATGCATGGTAAAGCAGTCTGCGGTCTGCCGGACCGGAACGGAAATCAGGGTATTTTCCGGACGATGCTTGTGGGTAAGAGTGGCCGGAGCGCGGGTCGGTAGACTGTGCCACAGCGTAAAATCAAACTGACTCAGGTTAGGCGACTGAGCAGCCTGCTCCAGTAACTGCCTTACATTCTCATCACTCAGACCCTGACCGGGAACCAATACGGTTCGCCCCTGGCCGGGTACCAATGGAATGGACAGACTCAACAGGCCACGCAGATTGGAGTAGGTTATGGCATCTTTGCCCTGTACATAGGCTGAAAACTTGTCACCGACGACAAGTACAATACGCTGCTTCATGATTTCCACCTCAGCTATTTAATGAAATGTGCCCACCAGATCGGTGTGGCATCAAATAGCTCAGTGCAAAAATGCGACCCTTTCGGTACGCTTCACGTTATTTTTTGAAGTCGAAATTTTTGACAGACTCACAGGATGAAGATAACCGGTTGTTAAATCGACTGTTTTTGAATTCGTTTCAGGCGTAGACCGGCAAAATCCCCGCCGTGCCGGAACGGCTGTGCTAGGATTCAGACGGAACGGGCCACCAGTCTGGCCACAAAATCATCAAAATGATCAATAATTAGTCAAATTTATGACGCTCCCGGAATTGTCAACACTCAAACCCGAAAGAAGCGACAACTTTCAGACAAACCTGCCTACAAACAACGTGCAAATGAGGTTTTCGGTGAAAAAAACGCCATTGTTCCGTACATTCCTTCGCCCTATTACCCTTACTCTGAGCGGAGTCGCGCTGCTACTCGCCCTGCCTACGGCTGCGGACCAAAGCGTATCGGACGCCCCCCCCGAGACCCCATTGAAATTTATTACCATTGACGTCGCCCCCTGGGCATCCAACAATCCCGAAACCGGGCAAAAGGAAGGCGCCTTCGTGGCGATTGTGGACGCTCTGTCCGAGCTCACCGGGTTGACCATCGAGACCACGCTGACGCCCTTCGCGCGTGTCGATCGGGAGTTGGAGGCTGGTACTCATGACTGCACCATCCTGGTTCCCCGGGACGAATCCATTGTGATTCATGGCGAGCTGGTGGCGGATCATGACGTGGGCATTCTGTCCCACAAAGGCAACCCCATTGATGACTATGCCGACCTACAGGGCACCACCATTTCTCTGCTGCGTGGCTCCGCCATATCACCGGAGTTCGATCAGGACGAGGCCATCAACAAGGTGTACGACACCGACTATCTGATCGCGCTGCGCAAGCTGGATCGTCAGCGGGTCGCCGGCGTCGCCGGTGCCATCCCCACGCTCAAGTTCCTGGCCAACGAAAACGGGCTGGGGGATATGCTGGCACCGGCCCTGAAACTGACCGACATTCCGCTGGTATTCCAGTGCTCACGGCAATCCACCCAACTGGCGTTGATGCCCTCGCTGAATGCGGCCATTGAAACCCTGAAACAGTCCGGCCGTCTGGAAGAAATCACCGATCTGTACCACTTCTAACGGATTATCACTCCATGGTTTTTCGGATTCCCGGCCTTGCCAGCCTGCGTGACCTGAAGCGTTCGGGCATCGGGCAGCGCCTGTTGGTGCAGATCATCCTGTTCAGCTCACTGATCACTCTGGTCGCTACCCTGATACAGCTCTACACCGACTATCACCGCGACGTGGGCACCATCAAGAACCGGCTGGATGATATCGAGGGCAGCTACCTTGGCAGCATCAGCGCCAGCCTGTGGAATCTGGACGTACAACAGTTGCGTCTGCAACTTGAGGGAATCCATCAACTACCGGATATCCAGTCGGTGTCCGTGCGGGAGAGTTCGGATAACGTCGCCGACCCCCTGGCTTTGAGCCGCGGCGAAGGCGACAGTAAAAACGTCATCACCCGGCACTACCCGGTGATCCATATCCTCGCCTCCGGCCCCCGCCAGATCGGCACGCTGACGGTAGANGCCTCCCTGAGNGAAGTGTACGCCCGCCTGCAGCAGAAGGCCGTGGTCATTCTNTTGAGNCAGGGCGTGAAAACCTTTCTGGTNTCGNTGTTCATTCTTTATATNGTNNCNCGNCTGATCACCTCNCANCTGGTGCACATTTCNGANCGGGTCAGTCGGTTTGANATCAGNCAACANCAGCCNCCTCTNGCNCTNAACCGGCNCCCCCCACCGGAACCCGATGAGCTCGANCAGGTGGTCACCGCCTTCAACACGNTGAGTAAAAACCTGCGNCAGGCNTANGATCATATGCATGAGGTCAACAATGCCCTGGCCAAAGATATCGTCGCCCGCCGTCAGGCCGAGGANGAGGTCAAACGCCTNAACTCGGTGCTGGANCANCGCGTGCGCCAGCGNACCGCCGAGCTCGAAGCGGCGAATGCCGAGCTGGCCAGCTTCTGTTACTCCGTCTCTCACGACCTGAGAGCGCCACTGCGGCGCATTGAGGGCTTTCGGCGCATTCTGAATGACCGCTACCACGAGCAGGTGGACGACCAGGGACGGCACTACCTGGACCGCATTGCNGNCGGCACCCGGGAAATGTCCGAGATGATCGACAGCTTNCTGCGCCTGTCCCGGGCGACCCAGGGCGAACTGAAGGTCGAGATTGTCGACTTGTCCGCCAANGTGCATCACCTGATCAATCAGTATCAAGAGCGCGAGCCAGAACGTGAGGTACACCCGCAAATTCAGGATGANGTACGCGCCCCGGTTGATAGNCATNTGTTCGATATGCTANTAAGTAACCTCATTGACAACGCTTGGAAATATTCCGGTCATCTCCCGGANACNCACGTCGCGTTCGGNTTTCGAGAGGANGANGGCGAGCGCATTTACTTTGTCAGTGACCGGGGCGATGGCTTCGACATGCAATACGCCGACCGNCTGTTCGCGCCCTTCAGCCGNCTGCACAAGGCGGANGAATTTGAGGGNGTGGGTATCGGACTGGCCACNGTTCAGCGTATCATCACCCGACACGGTGGACGAATCTGGGCGGAGTCCCGCCCGGGTGAAGGAGCCACCTTTTATTTCACGTTGTGGGAAAGGAACACTGACCGTGAACAGGGACACCATACTATTAGTTGAGGATGACCCGGACGAGGCCGAGCTCGCGCTGTTCGGGTTTGGCCAGGTTGGCCGTCACTACGACATCCAGCNGGTCCGAAACGGNGAAGAAGCCCTGGAGTTTCTCTTCGCCACGGGCCGCCATGCGNACCGCGCCACCGAGNGGNCCCCCAGCCTGGTGATTCTGGACNTGGANCTGCCCCGGGGTGAGCGGCTTTGAAGTGCTTCGACAGATCCGCTCGACCCCGGAATACCGCTACACACCGGTCGTCATANTGACCACNTCCGANGAGCANTCAGANATNCTTCANGGGTACCAGTTGGGNGTCAACAGCTACCTGTGNAAACCCGTNGATTTTGAAAGTTTTGCCGACCTGNTGCAGCAGGTCAGCGAATACTGGTTGTCCACCAACACCCAGCCGGGACGACNCCGCAANCCCTGAGNCNNCCNCTNNNNCGGCCAGCGTCGAGNGNGCCNTTTCCNNTCCNNATCAGGTGCGCTCCGCTTCCAGNNCCTGCCACTGCTTNTCCAGGCGCTTGGCNGAGACCGGCATGCGGGTTTTCAGNGTCTGGGCAAAGAGCGACACCCGNAANTCCTCCAGGCTCCACCGGTACNCCTGAAGCNCCTCATTCAACGCCANCGCCTGACCGTCNCGATCNNTCCAGAAAGGCTCCAGGCGCTCCCAGAANGGNGCCANCTCATCCACCAGGCGGCGNTCCTTGTTCGGGTCCAGAGGCGCCTTTTCCAGNCGAATTTCCAGCGCCTGCATATACCGTGGGTACTGGCGNAGCCANTCCTCCGGAGTGCGATACAGCATNCCNGGGTAAAACAGNTGGGCCAGTTGGGTGCGGATGTCCGACANGGTAAANGCCANNGGCANCTGNGTNCGGTGCTGCTTNAGNTGCTTTTTGATCTTNACCAGNGAGTGCAGACTGGTGGANAGCACNTCCGCCANACCTTGCGCCTGTATCACCANCCCNTCGCGCACCGCCTGCTTGCAACGCTCATAGNCCGGTGCCGTTCGGGGCAANTCNTTCAGTGGNAACCAGTTCNCCACNGCCGCCAGNAGCAGGTCATCNACNACCGCATCGCGCTTNCCCATCTCCGCCACCGACAGAGCCAGCTCGTCTTTTTTCAGNAGCTCTTTGTGCAGGTACTTTCGGGTCTGGGAAAGCTCCAACAGAATCAGCCGCGCCAGCCCNCGCTGGGTCTGATAGGCGGCATCCGCCGCTTCATCCANCACCNCAATGGCCACCGANTCGCGCTTGTCCACCAGCGCCGGGTAAGCCCGTAACTGGATNCCNCCGCGNTTNAGCTGCACCTCCTCCGGCAGNGTGTCCCAGTCCCANTGGGTCANCTGGTCGCGCTCGATNCCCACCGCNGCCGATTGAATTTTCTCCTGGGCCTGCTCCCGATAGCGCTCGCGCAGCACCGCCAGATCCCGACCCCGGGCGATACAGCGCCCCCGCTCGTCCAGCACCTGGATATTGACCCGGTAAAAATCGTCAATGCGGGTGTCGTCCCAAGCCTCGGGCGGCACCTCGACCAGGGTCTGACGCTTGAGTTGGTGAGCCAGGGCATCGGTCAACGAGGTGTTGTCCGGCTGCATGCCGGTCAAGGCCCGGTCCACCACATCCGGTACCGGCACAAAGTGCTTGCGCCACTGCTTGGGCAACCCCTTGATCAGACTGATGCACTTGTCGCGCAGCAAGCCGGGCACCAACCACTCGAGGCGTTTTTCCGGCACCTGATGCAATAGGCTGACGGGCACCTGCAGATTCACCCCGTCGTCCTCGTGACCGGGTTCAAACTGATATTTCAGCGGAAAACTGACGCCGC
This sequence comes from Marinimicrobium sp., assembly GCF_002695945.1. Taxonomy (NCBI): domain Bacteria; kingdom Pseudomonadati; phylum Pseudomonadota; class Gammaproteobacteria; order Cellvibrionales; family Cellvibrionaceae; genus Marinimicrobium; species Marinimicrobium sp. The sequence goes on from NZ_NZQP01000014.1 coordinate 8,760, forward strand.
GCCAGGTCAATGCGTCGGGGAACTGCGCCTCGGTCACCTCCCCGGCGTCGCGCTGCATCAGTTGCTCGCGCTCGATAAACAGCAAGCGTGGCTGGTCCTGCTCTACGGCTTTGCGCCACTGATCGAAGCTGGCGCGACTGGCCACCGAATCGGGAATCCGCTCGTCATAAAACTGATACAGGGCCTCATCATCGGCCAGAATGTCCCGACGCCGACTTTTCGCCTCCAGCTCATCCAGTTCAGCCACCAGACGCTGGTTATGAGCAAAGAATTTTGCGGGCCCGCCCCGTTCCGATTTCTTGGCGTAACGGCCCTCCACCAGCGCGGAGCGAATAAACACCTCGCGACAGGTGGCCGGTTCGATATCGGTGAAATCGACGCGTTGCTTTTCGACCAACACCAGTCCGTACAGAGACACCTTCTCGTAGGCCTTCACCCGTCCGCTCTTCGGGTCGTAGTGAGGCTCAAAGTAATGACGCTTGACCAGGTGTTTGGCCGCACTCAACGCCCACTGGGGATCAATCTTGCCCACCGTGTGGGCGTAAAGTCGGGAGGTTTCCAACAGCTCGGCCGCCACCAGCCACTTGGGCGTTTTCTTGAACTGGGACGAGCCCGGGAAAATCATGAATTTGCGATTGCGCGCCCCCAGGTATTCGCGGTCCTCCACATTGAAGCCCAGGTTGCCCAACAGACCGGTCAGCAGCGCGCGGTGCACCACCTCATAGTCCGCCGGCTCGCTGTTCTCCTTGAGTTTGAGATCCCGCAGGCTGACTTTCAGCTGATGGTGAATGTCCCGCCATTCACGCCAGCGAACGTAGTTCAGAAACTCTTTCTTGCACTGTTTGCGCATCTGATTCTGAGACAGGTCCTGACGCAACTGTTCAAAATAATCCCACAGATTCACAAAGCCGAGAAAGTCCGATTGCTCGTGCCAAAAACGACGATGGGACTGATCCGCCGCCTGCTGTTTGTCCGCCGGTCGCTCCCGTGGGTCCTGCACGGACAGGGCACTGGTAATGATCAACAGCTCCCGCACGCAGCCCAGCTCACTGGCGGCCATCAGCATTCTGGACAACCGTGGATCCAGCGGTAGGCGGGTGAGCTGTTTACCGGTGGGGGTCAGACGCCCCTTGCCATTGACCGCCTGCAGCTCTTCCAACAGCTTGAAACCATCGTTGATCAGGCGCCGATCCGGCGGGTCGATAAACGGAAACCGATGAATATCCCCCATGCGCAGTTGCAGCATCTGCAGGATCACCGCCGCGAGATTGGTGCGCAGAATTTCCGCATCGGTAAATTCGGGGCGCGCCAGGAAGTCCTCTTCGCTGTACAGGCGGATACAGATACCCTCCGCCACCCGACCGCAGCGCCCCTTGCGCTGATTGGCGCTGGCCTGGGACACCGGCTCGACCGGCAGGCGCTGCACTTTGGTCCGGTAGCTGTAGCGACTGAGTCGGGCAAAACCCGGATCGATCACATAGCGGATGCCAGGTACGGTGATTGACGTTTCCGCCACGTTGGTGGCGAGCACCACCCGCCGCCCCTTGTGCGGCGCAAAAACCTTTTGCTGTTCGGCCATGCTCAAGCGGGCGTAGAACGGCAGCACCTCCAGGTGCTGAAAACCCGCTTGGCGAATACTGCGCGCGGCCTCGCGAATTTCCCGTTCACCACTGAGAAACACGAGTATGTCACCACCGCGGGCGCCCTTGCCGACGCTGCGCTCGTGGGTTTCAATTTCGTGAATGGCGTCGAGTATCGGCTGGTAGCTGTCGTCCCCCTCGCTATCGCTGTCCAACGGCGGCCGATACCAGACATCCACCGGATAGGTACGACCGGACACTTCGATGATGGGGGCATCGTCAAAGTGTTGGGAAAACCGCTCCAGATCGATCGTGGCGGAGGTGATGATGACCTTCAGATCCGGGCGCTTGGGCAGCAACTGTTTGAGAAACCCGAGCAGGAAGTCAATATTGAGGCTGCGTTCGTGGGCCTCGTCGATAATCAGGGTGTCGTAGCGGGACAGAAAGCGATCGTTCTGGATTTCCGCCAGCAGTATCCCGTCGGTCATGACCTTGACCAGGCTCTGCTCACTGGTCTGGTCGGAAAACCGCACCTGGTAACCCACCAGCTCGCCCAGGGGCGACTGAAGCTCCTCGGCAATACGCTGGGAGACGGTGTGCGCGGCCACCCGCCGGGGCTGGGTATGGCCAATCATGCCGCTGACACCCCGCCCCAGTTCGAGACAGATTTTGGGGAGCTGGGTGGTTTTCCCGGAGCCGGTTTCCCCGGCCAGCACCACTACCTGATTATCGCGAATCAGTTCGGCGATTTCGTCCCGCTTGTCGCTGATCGGCAGGTCCGGATACACGATGGTCTGTGGCCGGTGTTGTTCGCGTTGCTCAAACCGCTGTTGGGAGCGTTGCCAGTGTTCCAGCCATTTGCTCTGGTCTTTGTCGACCGGTTGGCCGGCCTTGAGCCGCTCCTGGATGGCCTGCCAGCCTTTGGACAGACGAAACCGGTCCCGACTCAGTACGCGGCTGAGGTCGAGGCGTTGGGGAAATTGGTCGAGGGTCGGTGTTTCGGATTCAGACATAGCCAGCTCGGATGATTAAGCACGGCATGATAGCAGAGAGGGCCGCTGTATCGCAGGGGGTGCCAGTAGAGAGGTGTCGGATTGGCAGCTTCGCATCGTAGTGCTGCGGGTGGGATATAGGGTAACGGCGGATGCGCTTCGCTTATCCGCCCTACGGATGGTGCGGAGGTCGGCGTAGGGCGGATAAGGGCACAGCCCGCATCCGCCGTTACCAAACGCCCATGATTCACATTATTCGAGCAGACTACGCAGCATCCAGGCGGTTTTTTCGTGGAGTTGGATGCGCTGGGTGAGGAGGTCGGCGGTGGCTTCGTCGCTGGCTGACTCTACCACCGGGAACAGCGAGCGGGCGGTGCGGACCACCGCTTCATGCCCTTCGACGGAACGTTTAATCATATCTGTCGCACTCGGAACACCCGGTTCCTCTTTGATGCTGCTCAGCTCGGAAAACTCCTTATAAGTACCCGGCGCCGGGAAACCGATCGAACGGATACGCTCCGCGATCACATCCACCGCCTCGGCCAGCTCAGTGTAATGCTCCTCGAACATGATGTGCAGTGTCTGGAACATCGGGCCGGTGACGTTCCAGTGGAAATTGTGGGTCTTCAGATACAAGGTATAACTGTCCGCCAGCAACCGCGACAAGCCTTCCGCAATCTGCTCACGATCACTCTGTTTGATACCAATATCGATTTCCATGACCTTCTCCTCAATGGATGAATAGCGGCCCCACCTGACGGGGCCCCGATTGAATTAGCTTAATTGGATGTATGCGTGCGGAACAGCGCCTTTTCAAGGCTGGGGCGCAAATACACTTTTATCACATTGATAGCATCACGCTATGCGACATTTTACCGGCCGTTCGGGTCATCACTGTTATCGTCAAACAGCTGATCGTCACCCAAAGGGAAAAGCGACTCTTCCTCGTCCGCTGACGCCGGCTTGGGCGGCGGCGGTTGCGTCGGCGCGGGTGTGTCGGGTGAATCGCTGGGCGACTCCAGTTCCGACTCGAGTTGCTGCATGGGGGGAGGTGCGCCGGTGTCAGACGGCGCGGGTTCATCGTCGGTGTCATCCAACACCTGGGTTTTGCGCCCACCCATGATGGCGCGATAGCCAAAATAAGCGAGCACCAGAAGCAGGCCGTTGGCCAGCACCAGGCTGCCGGCCAGCAGCAGCGGGTGCGTAGGCTCCCGCGGCTCGGCGGTTGCGGTTTCCGGGCCGGCGGGTTCGGTGTCGACCACACTGGGCTGCCCCAACGTCAGGGTCGAGGGCGGTGGCTCGCTGTCCTGTCCCTGTCGTGCGCGCTCGGCGGCGGCCACACTGTCATCCAGTTCTTCGCGCAGCGAACCGATCGCATCGCCCAGCGGGTCCGGCTGCGGATCCCCCTCTTCCGGGTAGGTAAAGTACTGGGTCGGCAGATGCTCTTCAAACGCTCGCCCGTCCACTGTCTGACCGCTGGCCTGCAATGAAATCCGGTAGTTGGCCCGCTCCTCGGGACTCAACGTATGGCGCCAGATACCGGGGCTTTCGGCCTTCAGGGTAAGCACTTCACTGTGCCCGCCCGAGTGGCGGATGTGAACCACCACATCAGTTTGCCCGGGGTTGATGGTCTCTTTGCCGTCCACCATCAGATCCCAGTGCACATTGTCCCCGTCAAGCCGCTTGGTCAGGCTGACATCAAACTGGGAGGCCACAGTCATTCGGTGCGTGAACAGCCGCTCAAAGCTCTTGCCATCGAGTGTCAGCCGCAGCTCATAATCCCCGGGGCGACGGGGTGCCGGCAGCACCAACTCATAACGCCCGTCTTCGGGAGGAGGCCCCTGCCAGGTTTTCAGGGCCAACTCACTTTCGACCGTACCGCTGAGCTCCAGCGTCAAGGTCAAAAGATCCAGCAGTGCGGGGTTACTGACAATGCCCCTCTGGTCCTTCAGATAAAAATTGACCGGAATCGGCTCGCCAACATTGATGTTGTTGACCAGGGGCTCTACCACCAGTTGCAGGTTACTGATGATGGTCAGCCGGCTGTGCGGTTGCAGTTGCGCGTTGATCTCCCAGCGACCGGGGGATGGATCGGTCACCGTGATCAGATCGTAGTCCGGGGTGCCGTACCAGTGCAGATCGGGGCGCTCGGAGGCGGCATGATAGCGAAGGCCATCGGGTGAGGTGAGCTCGGTGGCGTCCTGATCCGGCGCCTTGCGCACCAGAGCGGTAAACTCCTGGATACTGTCATCGATCAGGAACAGCCCACCGGTAATTGGCAGACGCTCGGCGGGCACCGTCTGCTGAAAAATCTGCAGCAGGCTGTCCATCAGCTGTTCGGCGTTGCGCGCTTTGCTGAACAGACCATCCGAACCACGAGCCATATCGCGCAACAGTGCCTCGTCGGTCTCATCCGAGAGGCCGATGGTATGAATCCGGTAACCCAGAGCGTGCAACTGGGGGACCAGCTCATTCACCACTCGCTGCTGCTCCCGGGCACTGATTCGCGGGTCCGGACTGACGTCCACCACCCCGTCGGTCAACAGGATGATGTCGGTGCGCGGGGCGGCGCCCTCCGAGCGCTCGGCTCGATCGTAGGCCGCGCCTTCCAGCGCCGCCCCGATATGGGTATAGAGGGCAACCGAGTTGATCTCACCGACGCGCTCCAGCGCTCCGGTCTTCCAGCGATCATCAACCTCCCGGTGAGGAATCAGGGCGTTGACCTCCTGCCCAAAGGTCCACACCCCCGCCCGAGCGCCCGGGGGTAACAGGCGCACCAGCAGAGAGAGCGCCGGGCGGCGAAGATTGTCCGGGTCGGTGCGCTTCATGCTGCCGGAGATATCCACCACCAGGCGGATATCGGCCTGCTCGGTCTGCGGTTCCTGGGCGGACAGCGGTACCAGTAGCACCAGCCCCAGGATCAACAGCGCCGCCCGGCACCCGGTTTTCATGGTCAGACCAGCAGGTCCAGCGCGCGGCGGCCCTTTTCGGTCAGGTACCAGCGCACCCCTTTGCGGGTATTGAGTTTGCCCGCCAGCTGTCGGTTGACCAGCACGTTCAGTGACTTCTGGATGGTCGTCTCGTCCGCCCCGGCCTCGCGACACAAGCCCGCCATGGAGCGATAGATGTGCCGCCCCACGCCAAGCGTCTTGAGAACCTTACTGGCGGCAATATCCAGTTCTTCGTTCGGATTCAGGGGGCCGGCGTTGTCATCGACATCGGTGTCCTGCTCGGTTTCGGTATCCAGCAGCGGCAGCAACTCCTCCTGCATGACCCGCAGCTCGTGCTGCATGGCCTCAACCTGATTACGGGCCACCTGCGCCTCACGCAGAATGCGTTTTGGGGTACTGGTCAGTACCAGGCGGGAGCCAATCGCCACGATCAGACAGAAGCCCGTGTAGATGAGCAACCGCGAAGGGTCTTCCTGGATCTGGGTGATCAGGTCACTCTGAACAAAGAACAGAATCACCGGTACCAGGAACGCCGCGCCGATACCCAGCACGATACAGCGCGGCAGCGCCGCCTCGTCATCACGCTCCTGGGTCAGTTGATAGTAGTTGATTAGCCCGCCGAAGACGCCGGCAATACTCATGACCGCCGCCAGAATGAAAATGTGATTTGCCATGAAGTTCTCCTGTGCAAACGCCCAACCCTCAATACTCAAAGAAGGCAATCGGTGTGAGCGTTTAATTACTCTTAGTTATAGCAGGTTTGCCCCAGACGGCAATCTCAGTCCGCCTCGGGCTGGGCGGGTCGGGGGCGCACGAGCAACTGGAAGATCAGCGATATGACCAGTGCCACCAACCAGACGCCCAACATGATCAGTCCGGACCGCGAGGCGCTGTCCAGGGTATCGAACAGGCCGTCGAGCACCAGCACAAACAACGCCGGAGCCAGGAAAACGGCGTCGTCAACCAACATTGGACCGGGTGTCAGCAACAGTGCGGCGGCCGACACCAGGAGCAGGTGTCGCCACTCACGCCGAAATCCCCGGGTCACCCGCCAAGCGGTGACCAGAAGCGCCAAGGCTCCTACCAAATACACGATCCAGGCAAGGGTGTATCCCGTTGTCATAGGTTGTCGGCTCCTGTGTTCAGCTCTTGAGTATTCATCACTATCGAAGCGGCCCCGGGTCAGACCCAGAGCACCGCTCGCTCCTCCCATTCCTCTTCCGGCACGTCGGATTCCGAAACAAAACGTCCAGCAGCGGACACCCCGGCCCGGCGCACCGACGCGGGGTCGCCGGAGATCAGCGGATGCCAATCCGGCAGCGGGATACCCTCCGCCAGCAGCCGGTAGGCGCAGGTCGAGGGCAGCCAGTGGAAATCGGAGACGTCCTTCGGGCGCAGCACGGTGCAGTCGGGGACATTGCGTTGGCGGTTGGGGTAGTCGCTGCAGCAGGCCGTAGCCGAATCCAGATAACGGCAGGCAACATCGGTGTAGAGAATCTCCCCGGTATCTTCGTCCTCGAGTTTGTGCAGACAACACTTACCGCAGCCATCACAGAGGGACTCCCACTCCTCGGCGGTCATCTCTCCAAGCGATTTGCGCTCCCAGAAAGCCTGCTGTGCCAAGTCTCAATGCCCCAATTTGGAGTTGTGCAGGCGAACCTGAGCCGCCTCCGCATCCGCGTGGGGACTGGGCGGCATCTGCAGGTAATAACCGGGTTCTTCCAGGCAGGCCAACACACGCTCGGCGGTAGTACGCGCCAATTTACGTTCCGGGGTCAGCGCCAGCACCATGGCCGATTGCGGTGTGCCGAACCGCCGAAGCAGGTCTTCCGGAACCCGCTCAAGCCCCTCTTCGCGTTTGACGTAGAGGTACATGCCCTCTTCTTTCGGGCTGCGAAAGATCTCAACCAACTGTTTCATGAGGGCTCCTGTTGCGGCTCGACGTCCGCCCGGTGCGCTTCCGCCGTCTCGAGCAGACCCTGCCCCAGAAGCTCATGGCGCCAACCCTGTAGCCGCTCGGGCAACTCGAAGGACCCACCGTTGAGGCCGGAGCGGACAATGGCCTCGTATTCACGTTTGCGCACCAGCAGCTCCGGCGGTAAATCCTGGGCTTCCGCCAGTTCACGGACGTAGCGTTTGAGCGCTTTCATCAAGGGTGCCTCGGCCTTACCCAGGGGCGGCTCCAGTCGCTCGGGCCAGCCCGATTCCGGTTCCTCCAACGCCAGGCGAATCTCCGCCATCAGCGCCTCGCCCTCCTCTTTCTGGGTGTGGGCGGGCACCTCCTTGAGCGTGCGCAACTGGGCCAGGTCAGTGGGTTGACGGCGAGCCAGTTCCCACAGGCCATTTTCCTTGATCAGCCGGTTGCGCGGTCGATCGCGCTCTCGCGCCTCCCGCTCACGCCAGGCACTGAGCCGGCGCAGCACGGCGAGCTCCCGCGGGCGCAACTTCCAGGCCGACCCCACCTTGCGGTAATAGTCATTGAAGTCTGGCGTGCTCTTGGCGTTCGCCACCAGATCAGCGCTGTCCGCTCGCGCCCAATCCAGGCGCCCCTGCTCTCTCAGGCGCTGCAACAATTTGCCGTAGATGACCAGCATGTGCGCCACATCGAGCGCCGCGTATTTTTTCTGAGGGACCGACAGGGGTCTCTGTAGCCAATCCGAACGGGTCTCTCCCTTGGGAATCTCGATGCCCAATAGCTGTTGAATCAGATTCGCGTAACCCAGGGAAAAGCCGAAACCGGCAAAGGCGGCGCCGATCTGGGTATCAAACAGTGGCTCGGGTACCACCCCCAACCAGCGTTGGAACACTTCCAGATCCTCTGAGCAGGCGTGCAGCACTTTGGTCACGGCCGGATTCTGAAACAGGTCTCTGAGCGGCTCCAGGTTTTCAATGGCCAGCGGATCGATCAGGTAACAGCCGCGGCCATCGCCGATCTGCAGCAGGCCAGCGATCGGGTAGAAGGTCTCCGAGCGCATAAACTCGGTGTCCACCGCAATGGCGCCCTGCTGGCTCCACCGCTCGCACAGCTCAGCCAGTTCGGCGTCCTGGTCAATCCAGATGGGCTCTGTGGGTATGGTCGTCATAAGGCCTTTCGACTGGAAAATGCGTGGGCTAGCGTGCCGCCGTCGACGAACTCTAGCTCGCCCCCCAGCGGCACCCCGTGGGCAATTCGGGATACGGTGACGCCAAGATCCTTGGCCCGCTCACTGATGTAGAAGGCTGTGGTCTCCCCCTCCATGGTCGGGTTGGTCGCGAGGATGACTTCGCTGACCGCACCGGTTTTCAACTGATTGACCAACTGATCGATGCCAATGTCTTCAGGCCCGATACCGTCGATCGGCGACAGGCGGCCGAGGAGCACAAAGTACTTACCCTGGTAGCCACCGGCCTGCTCGATGGCCACCACATCCGCCGGTGTCTCCACCACGCACAGGACCGAGCCGTCCCGCCGCGGATTCTCACAGATACCGCAGACTGGCTGTTCGGTTAAAGTGCGGCACCGCTGGCAGCGCCCTACGCCATCAATAGCCTGCTCCAGGCTGCGCGCCAGACGCGCCGCGCCGTCGCGATTGTGCTCCAGCAGGTGCAGCACCATACGCTGGGCCGATTTGGGGCCAACCCCCGGCAGACAGCGCAGCGAGGAGATCAGCTCGTCAATCAGTGGACTGAATACCGATGCCATAGTCGCCTCTTAAAACGGCATTTTGAAGTCGGGCGGAATGCCCATGCCGGAGGTCATGTTAGCCATTTTTTCCTTACTGTTGGCTTCCACTTTACGTACCGCATCGTTCACCGCCGCGGCAATCAGGTCCTCAAGGACTTCTTTGTCTTCGCTCATGAGGCTGTCATCGATGTTGACGGTGCGCACGTCGTGGCGCCCGGTCATCACCACTGAGACCAGACCCGCGCCGGACTGCCCGGTGACTTCCGCCTGGGCCAACTCCTCCTGCATCTTCTGCATGTTGGCCTGCATTTCCTGGGCCTGCTTCATCAAATCGCCCAAACCTTTCATAACTCACCTCATCAATAGCGCCCCTATTCCAGGGGCTGTACCGTGTCTTCGCGCAACGTTGCGCCAAAGTGTTCGACCAGTTGTTGCACGATGGGGTCCCTTTTCATGGCTTCAAGCGCTTCGACCCGGCTCTCTTCCTTCAACCGCATGGCCTGCGCCGCCGGTGTCTCGGCCTCGACCGTGCCCGGCTGAATACGCACGCGCACCGACTCGCCAAAGTAATCACTGAGCACATCCGCCAGTCGCTGTTGCTGACTCTCGTCGTAGATGGCGCTGTGACGTTCATCGAGCATAAAATTCAGCTCATTGCCCTGCCGCCCCACCAGCACACAGTTGGCGGCGGTGCTTTGCAGTAGGCCGGTGGCGCTCAACCCCAGATAGACCTGGGCCCAGTTGTCCGGACGGGTCTCTTCCAGGGCCACCTTTGGCACCGCCGGTTTGGCCCGGGCCGCGTTGGCGGGCTCGGGAGCCGGGGCTGCAGCGCCGGTATTATTCGGCCGTGCCGCCGGCGTCGTCGTCGGCGCTGATGCTTCATTCGGTGCCCGATCCGCCGGTTGCGCCCGCGCCGTGGGTGCCGACTGATAAGGGCCATCGAACGGCGGTACCTCCTCGTCGGCCCAGGGCGGTGGCTCTTCCGCGGCCGCACTCGCCGCCGGGGCGGCCTGCTCCGATACTTTGGGAGACTCGCTATGAACCGGCTCGGGCGTTTTCGGGAGCTCGGCCTCGACCGGCTGCCGAGCGGCGCTGGCCGGCTCGGAAGCCGGCGAGGAGACGCTGTCAGGGACCGACTTTGGGGCCTGGGCGGGCTCCTCCAACGCACCAGGCTGGTCAGTCGCTTCAGGGGTCGGGGTCGACGCTGCGGTCGGGGTTGGTTCCGACGCTCCCTGCGTCATCTGTTCGGCGGCCTGAGCCTGCGTTGCCTCGGCCGTCTGAGCCGTCTGTGTCTCGGCCGCCTGAGCCGGCTTGGGAATCTGCTCGGCCAGGCGCTCACCCGGGCTGGCCGGTGTGTCGCTGGCGCCTTGCGGTAATGCTTTCTTGGGAATATCGGCCAATCCCTGCGGTTTGAACGCCAGCATCCGCAACAGCACCATTTCCAGCCCCGCGCGCGGATCCGGCGCCAGTGGCAGGTCTCGCCGGCCGAGCAAGGCGGTCTGGTAAAACAACTGAATGTCCTCGGGCGGCATCTGCTGGGCCAGCTCGAGCACCTTGTCCCGGTCACCGTGGCTGTTATCCGCCGCTTCCGGCAGCGCCTGGGCGATGGCAATCCGGTGCAGCAGCGCCAGCAGTTCGGCCAGTGCGGCCGCATAATCGGGCGCCTGCTCGGACATTTGCTCTACCGCTCCGAGGAGCGCCCGGCCATCCTGCACCGCCAGCGCGGCCAGCATCTCGTAAATGGCCCGCTGGTCAATCGTGCCCAGCATGGCCCGCACTTCGGCCTCGGTGATTTTCCCGGAGCCGTAGGCAATGGCCTGGTCGGTCAGGCTCATGGCATCGCGCATACTGCCGTCGGCGGATCGCCCCAGCAGCCACAGCGCGCTGGCCTCGAACGGCACCAGCTCTTTTTCCAGAATTTCCTGCAGGTGCTGGACAATCCGCTCCGGGTTCATGTTTTTCAGGTTGAACTGCAGACAGCGAGACAGAATGGTCACCGGCAGCTTCTGCGGATCGGTGGTGGCCAGCAGGAATTTGACGTGCGGCGGTGGCTCTTCCAGAGTCTTGAGCAGGGCATTGAAGCTGTGCCCGGAGAGCATGTGCACTTCGTCGATCAGGTAGACCTTATAGCGGCCCCGGGTGGGCGCGTACTGGACGTTTTCCAGCAGCTCACGGGTGTCTTCCACTTTGGTGCGCGAGGCCGCATCCACCTCAATCAGATCGACAAAGCGGTTTTCGGCAATTTCCGTACAGGCGGAGCACTGACCACAGGGCTCGGAGCTGACGCCGCTCTCACAGTTGAGGCATTTGGCGAGAATCCGGGCAATGGTGGTTTTACCCACACCGCGAGTGCCGGTAAAGAGGTAGGCGTGATGAAGCCGGTTGTGGTCGAGGGCGTTAATCAGCGCCTGGAGCACATGCTCCTGCCCCACGGTTTCCCGAAAGGTGCGGGGGCGGTATTTGCGGGCCAGGACTTGGTAGCTCATGCCTTCCTCAGTGGATCAGAATATCAAAACCAGGGCGGGAGTATACCGGAAGATGCCCGGTGATATATACGGCGGGTGCAGGTCTACACCGCTGCGCTCGGCCCCTACGGGAACGACAGAATTATACCAACAAGGGGGGAGATGGGTGGTGACCTGACCAGCCACACCCCGGCACATGACTGACTGCTACCGTTGCTCCCTTCCGGGCCTGGCGGGGTTCACAGCTGATCATTGCGAGGGGACCGGAAAGGCCACCATAGTCGCTCGACGCCGGGGGAATCCCCCTGAAACAGCCGGTGGCTGTGGTCGAGTGGGGCGCATTATGCGCAGTTTGCCCCCCTATTGCAACCTCAATTGAGCAGCATCGACGCACCGGGCCCCAGGGGCAAACCGAGCCAGAACCACACCAGCATCAGTCCACTCCAACCCAGCAGGAACACCAGGCTGTAGGGCAACATCATCGCCATCAGTGTGCCGATACCCAGGTCCGGCTTATAGCGCTGAGCGAACGCCACCACCACGCCAAAATAAGGCATCAGCGGGGTAATGATGTTGGTGCTGCTGTCACCAATCCGGAAGGCCATCTGGGTCGCCTCCGGGCTGATCCCCAACAAAAACAGCATGGGAACAAAGACCGGCGCCAACAGCCCCCACTTGGCGGATGCACTGCCGACAAACAGATTGATAAACGCCGCCATAAAGACAAACACCAGCAGCAAAACACTGTTCGGTAATGCCAGGCCTTGCAGTCCCTCGGCACCGCTGACGGCAAGCAAGGTGCCCAACTGACTCCAGGAGAAATAATTCACAAACTGAGCGGCAAAGAACATCAGCACCAGATAACCGGCCATGGTCGCCATGGTTCCCTCCATGGCCTCCACCAACGCCTGGCTGCTGCCATACCGGCCGCTGACGCGCCCGAACAGCCAGCCGGCCACACCGGCATAGAATGCAATCAACACCACGATGCCTTGCATTGCCGCTGAACCGAGAAACCCCGGATTATTCGGGTCACGCAGCGGCGCCCCCTCCGGAACCGCCGCCACAAGAACAACCAGAACAAACAGAAGCGTCCACACCGCCACCAGCCAGAGGCCTCGACGCTCTGCAATTGACAGGGTGTGCTCCTCATCGGGAGCCGTTTCCGCGAGCCGCTCTGGGCCCTCGCTCCTGGCCAGGTGGGGCATCACCCATCGCTCAGTCACCCAGGCTCCAAGCACACTCAACACCAGGGTGGACACGGCGGCAAAGTAATAGTTGGCCTCAATACCCACTGTGTATTCGGGGGCGACGATGGCGACCGCCTCGGTACTCATTCCGCTGAGAATGACGTCCACCGGACCAATCAGCAGGTTGGCACTGTACCCGGCGGACACCCCCGCAAATGCCGCTGCGATACCCGCCAAGGGTGGTCGCCCCGCGGCGGCAAACATCAGGCCCGCCAGAGGAATCAGGACCACGTAGCCCGCATCCATGGCCAGGTTGGACAGAATGCCGGCAAAGACCACCATCCAGCTCAACAGCCCCTGCGGAGTGGACCGCACCAGGCGCTCCAGCAACACCCGCAACAGCCCGGAGTGCTCGGCCACCCCCAAACCCAGCATGGCCACCAGGACCGTGCCCACCGGCGCAAAGGAAACAAAGTTCTCAACCGTGTGAGTCAGCGCCCAGCGAATCCCCTCGGCACTCAACAGGCTGCGCACCGCAATACGCTCATCCTGCCCCGGCAGGCGGGTGGATACATCAAAGGCGGCCACGACCGCGGATACCAGTACCAATAACAGAGTGAGCCACAGGAACAGCATCGCAGGTGCCGGCAATCGATTGCCCCAGCGGGCGATGGCCGCCAAGGGGCCAGATGTGGCTTGAGAAGCGGGCTCAGTGACGCTCATAAACAATTCCGGTTGCGTTAAAGAATGGTAAGCGGCACTTGCAATCACACCGCACCAGCGTTGTAATGCATGTTTTACGGCCTGTCCAGCGCACAGGCCGGTTCGATTTCTCATGTCACCATCCAGCAGGAGCACAGCATGGCAACTGTTACATTGAAAGGTAACCCGTTTAAAACCAGTGGTGAACTGCCCGCGAAAGGCAGTGCGGCGCCTGACTTCACTCTGGTCAAGACTGACCTGTCAGAAGTCAATCTGAGTGACTTTAAAGGCAAGCGAGTGGTGCTCAACATCTTCCCCAGCGTCGATACACCCACCTGCGCGCAATCGGTCCGCTCGTTCAACGAGAAGGCCAGCGCCCTGGACAACACCGTGGTTCTCTGTGTCTCTGAAGATCTGCCCTTTGCCATGGCACGCTTTTGCGGCGCCGAGGGACTGGACCAGGTGATTCCCGCCTCGGCTTTCCGCTCCAACTTTGCCGAGAGCTATGGCGTTCGCATGGTCGAGGGCCCGCTGACCGGACTGGATGCCCGCGCGGTGGTCGTAGTCGATCAGGACGGTAAGGTCAGCTACACCCAATTGGTCAGCGAAGTGGCGGACGAGCCGGATTACGACGCCGCCATTCAGGCTCTTGGCTGATCGGCGCGCTCCGGGGTCCACGCAACACGCTACGGCCCCGCCCCAACAAAAAAGCCAGCACTCGGTGAGTGCTGGCTTTTTTGTACGTTGCCTTTAACCGTGTTTCAGGCCACCTGACGCCCGCCCGGTGCGGCATCCTCGGGCGTCAACCACTCCCGCACTCGCTGCGCGCCCTGCATCAGGCCGCGACTGTTACTCGCCGATGCCGGGTATTGACTCACCCCCCACCCCCATCGACCGATCGAGGCGTTACTCAGGAACGCAGTGTTGAGGGTCACCAGCTTCCGCTTGACCTCTTCCCCCGACAAAGGCTGATGCAAAACCATAAAGCTGTCGCTACTGTAGCGCACCACCTGCTCGGCGCGACTGAAACTGCGTTTGAGCTGCTGAGCCACTTCCAGCACCTGCGCGTCATCCGGATTCTGCAGCTCAACATAAAACAGCAGGAAAGGTTCGGGCTGGGCGCCCCGCGCGGTGACGGTCAGCCGCTCCAGAAGCTGACGCTCCAGGTGACTGCGATTGGGAAGCCCCGTGGCGGCATCGTAGAAGGCCGCCTGCCGGGCCTGATCCTGAGCCCGTTCCTGCGCTTGCCGCGCCCGGTCCCGCGCCCGAAGATCACTGTAAGCAACATAGATCGCCAACAGCAGCAAGCCACTCACGACGATCGCCGTGGGCACCCCCATCCAGTTCCCCTGCAAGTGGTTACCCTGGTCCATGGCGCCGTCCATCGGGTAGATGGCCGCGACCATCCCCGAGTAATGCATGCCACAAATGGCCGCACCCATCACCAGGGCCGCCAGGGCTTTGACCCACACCGCATACTGGACCGGCACGTCGCGGATTTTGCGACAGATCATCAGCGCTGCCCCGGATGCTCCCACCGCAATCGCGGCGGAGATCGATACCCAGACGGGATCGTATTGAATCGCCGGCTGCATCTGCATGGCATACATGCCCAGATAGTGCATGGAAAAGATACCCGCCCCCATAATCAGTGACGCGGCCGCGATGGCCGCCGCGCTGACCCGGGGCAAGGTGATCACGTGCAGTGCCAGCCCCGACGCCACCAGCGCCGGAAGCCAGGACAAGACCGTCAACCCGGCGTTGAACGACATGGTCATTTCCATGGGCATCTCAAAGGCACTCATGCCTACAAAGTGCATGGACCATATCCCCGTGCCCAGACAGAGTGCGCCAGCGACCAACCAGTTACGCCGCTGAGCCCCGTCGAAATGAAATACCCGGGTACCGAAATAGATGGCCGTGTAGGACGCGAT
Source organism: Marinimicrobium sp. (assembly GCF_002695945.1). Taxonomy (NCBI): domain Bacteria; kingdom Pseudomonadati; phylum Pseudomonadota; class Gammaproteobacteria; order Cellvibrionales; family Cellvibrionaceae; genus Marinimicrobium; species Marinimicrobium sp. Next base: position 24,238 of record NZ_NZQP01000014.1, read on the forward strand.
CACCGCCACGCAGTAGGACGCGATTACCAGAATCGCATTGTAGGAGCCTGTCATAGGGAAAGTCCGCTGTTGGTGCCTCAGTCATTATTGACGTTCCGTGTTGTTACGCGCCACAGCAGGACTTGGATCAGGACGACACCCGACGCACCCCGGTCAAATGCTTGAGACAGTGCTCGCGAGCCAAGCGGAGGAAATCCTGCATGAACGGCGCATCCAACTGAGCTTCGCGCACTGCGGCATACAGAATGGGCCAGACACCTCGGGGGCCGGCGGAGCGGACCGTGATCAGTGCCTGATCGACATATTCAGCCAGAACCCAGTTCGGCAGTGCCGAAACACCCCGTCCACTGGCTACCAACTGCACCATCATCAATGTCAGCTCGGCGGTACGCACCGACGCGGGCTCAACCCCGGCGGGCTCCAGGAACTGTTTGAACACGTCCAGACGGCTGCGCTCAACCGGGTAGGTGATCAGCGTCTGCTCCAGCAGGTCCTCGGGTTCGATCCAGGGACGCTCCGCCAGCGGGTGCTCCCGCCCCAGGGCGAACTGCATTTCGTAGGCGAACAGCGGGACATACTCCACCCCACGAATCAGTTGCGGATCCGCGGTCACCACCAGGTCAATATCCCCCTGAACCAGGGCCGGCAGCGGCTCAAACGTAAAGCCACCGGAGAAATCCAGCTCCACGGCCGGCCAATGATTCCGGTACCGCTCAATGGTGGGCATCAACCAGTTGAAACAACTGTGACACTCAATGGCCATATTGAGCCGACCGGCCTCGCCGTGCAGCAGNTTGTGCACCTCCCGTTCGGCGTCCTCCAGCCGGCCCAGCACATCGTCCGCCAGCGCCAGCAAGCGCTTACCCGCCGGGGTAAAGCGCACCGGCCGACTCTTGCGCACGAACAGCTCACCGCCAAGACGGCTCTCCAGGTCCTTCAACTGGTGCGACAGCGCGGACTGGGTCAGGTGGACCCGTTCGGCCGCATCCACCAGGGAGCCGGTTTCTCGCAGAGCCACCAGGGTTTTCAGATGACGTATTTCCAACATCGATTGGGTTTCACTCCTCAACAATCGGCCCGGAGAACACCGCCAGCGGACCAANATTAATAAAATTCATAGTAAATCTGAAAATACTCCGTTTGATTCATAGTAGCACTTTACCGAGAATGCGCCCACTACATCGAGACTGACTCGNAACCCCTTTTTGTCGACCATCACTTTATCCCGAGGACCTTATGCACCCGATACTCACCCACAATCTGGGCTTCCCCCGCATCGGCGCCGACCGAGAACTCAAACGGGCTTTGGAGGCCTACTGGCGCGGCGACCTCTCCAAGGAGGCTCTGGAAGACACTGGGCGGACACTGCGCCGCCGACACTGGCAGCAACAGGCGGATGCCGGCCTGAGCTGGATTCCCACCGGTGACTTTGCCTGGTACGACCAGGTCCTGACCCTGTCCGCCACTCTCGGTAATGTTCCCGTGCGCCACCGGGCCGAAGCCCGGAACACCGGCGCTGAACCGGGCTCCCACTCCGAATGTGGCTGCAGCGAGCCGATTGACGCCCCGGAGGCGCCCGAGGGGCCCTGCCGACAGGTGGATCTGGACACGCTGTTTCGGATGGCGCGGGGGCGAGCACCGACCGGCGCGGCCAGTAGCGCCTGTGAAATGACCAAGTGGTTCGACACCAACTATCACTACCTGGTACCGGAATTTCACCCCGACCAGACCTTTGAGTTGAGCTATCGGCAGATCATCGATGAGACCCGGGAGGCCATCGCCCTCGGGCACCAGGTCAAGCCGGTGATTCTCGGTCCGCTCAGCTATCTGTGGCTGGGCAAAGAAAAAGCGGACAATTTTGATCGGCTGAGCCTGCTTGAGGCGCTGCTGCCGGCCTATCAGCAATTGCTGGATGCTCTGGCCGATGCCGGCGCCAAGTGGGTGCAGATTGATGAGCCGATTCTGGTGCTGGACTTGCCCGCTGCCTGGCAACAGGCCTTCGAGCCGACTTACCATCGCCTGCAGAACCGAGCGGTCAAACTGCTACTGGCCACCTATTTCGGCGCCCTCGGCGAGAANCTGTCCACTGCGGTGCAGTTGCCGGTCGCCGGCCTTCACATCGACGCGGTGCGCGCACCGGAGCAGCTATTGAACGTCGTCGACCGCCTGCCGGTACACAAGGTGCTGTCGGTGGGGATAATCGACGGGCGAAATATCTGGCGTACCGACCTGAGAGCGGCACGGGAAACGCTCGCCGAACTCGCCGAACGGCTGGGAGAGCGACTCTGGCTGGCCCCTTCCTGCTCACTGCTGCACGTGCCGGTNGACCTGAAACGGGAACAGGCCCTGGAGCCAGAGCTGAAAAGCTGGCTGGCCTTCGCGCTGCAGAAGGTCGACGAAGTGGTGNCTCTNGNACAGTTACTGGCNNCNGAGCCGGCTCCATCCGCACTGGCTGCACTTGAGGCCAGCGATCAGTCGGTGCGCTCCCGGCGTGAATCCCGCCGCGTCCACAACCCGNCGGTGCAGGAGCGCCTGAGCGCCATTTCTCCCACCGACAGTCAGCGCCAGAGCCGGTTTGCGCAGCGGTCGGCCAAACAACAGGCACTCCTGCAATTGCCGGAATTTCCGACCACGACCATTGGCTCTTTTCCCCAGACCGATGATATCCGTCAGGCACGCCGAGCCTACAAGCAGGGACAACTGTCCGAAGTGGAGTATCGCAATCGNATGCGCCAGGCCATNGCCGATGCCATTGTTCGCCAGGAGCAATTGGGGCTGGANGTACTGGTGCANGGCGAAGCCGAGCGCAATGACATGGTGGAATATTTCGGNGANCAGCTCGACGGCTACGCTTTCACCCAGTTTGGNTGGGTCCAGAGTTATGGCTCCCGCTGNGTGAAGCCGCCCATCATTTACGGTGATGTGGCCCGNCCCNNGGCCATGACCACCCAGTGGGCCCGCTACGCCCAGTCCCTGAGCCGCANACCGGTCAAGGGGATGCTGACCGGCCCGATNACCATGCTGTTCTGGTCCTTTGTGCGCAACGANCANCCCCGCTCNGTGACNGCACGACAGATCGCCCTGGCACTCAGGGACGAAGTCAANGANCTGGAGACCTCCGGCATTCAGATCATCCAGATTGACGAGCCTGCCCTGCGCGAAGGTCTGCCGTTGAAGCGNAAAGANTGGGGGGAGTACCTTGACTGGGCGGTAGAGGCGTTTCGTCTGAGCGCCAGTGGCGTGAACGANGAAACCCAGATTCANACCCATATGTGTTATTCAGAGTTCAACGACATNATCGATGCCATTGCGGCANTGGACGCGGATGTGATCACCATTGAGACGTCACGCTCCCAGGGTGAGCTGCTCGATGCCTTCGAGCAGTTNTCCTACCCGAATGACATTGGCCCGGGCGTATACGACATTCATTCNCCCAATGTGCCCCNGGTCGANGCCATGGTGACCCTGATGGAGCAGGCGGCTCAACGGCTACCGAAGGANCGTCTCTGGGTCAATCCGGANTGCGGNCTGAAAACCCGGGGNTGGGNGGAAACCGAAGCCGCCCTGGCCAACATGGTCAGCGCCGCNCGACGCCTGCGCGANCGTTCNAGCGACGNTGCCTGAGTCGGGCCCTCAGGCCTGGCGGCGCCGGGGAGCACGGGCCTGCCCGCTGCCCTCGTGCCGCCGCCCTTCCAGCAGCGACTGAAGNGCCGACCGGGAGCCATTGCTGGCCACCGGTTCGGCGCGCAGGGCCATGGGGGAGCGCCCGACCCACTCGGCACGCCAACGCCAGAACTCCGGATGTTCCGGGTCCCCGCGCAACTCGATGATGCTCAACCGGTCGGGAACCAGCGGGAGCTGCTCCATCAACTGCATCAGAAACGGTTCGGCATTCTTGCCAAAAAAACTGGAGGCCTGTTGGCGGGGCGCACTGACAAACAGGGTATCGCGGTGTTCCCCGGGCAGAAACTTCACACCCAGTACAACAGGTTGCCCGAGACGGTTGGTCAGGGACAGGGGTTCAACAGCGGGATGGGGCATAACGGCTCACGTCCAGGAGGCATCCGCCTCGGCTATCCACAAAGCGGCGCAGTGTACGGATCCACAGGGGAACTACAAGTGATAATTGCGTGACATTTGATCTGGCCCCAAGAGTAACCGGTTGCAATCACCCCTGCCCCATGGCGGTCATAAAGAGGGCGTGATGTCCGGCTCCGCAACAGGGCGCCCCCGAATCACACTGTTGTGCCCATGGGTTTTGGCGTAATAGAGCGCCTGATCGGCCGAGGCAATCAGTTGCGATACGCCGGCTCCGGGCTCGCTGGCCACGCCGGCGCTCAGAGTGAGCACACCGAGCGGACTCGGGGCGTGTTCGATGCGCAGCTTCTGCACCGCGTCGCACACCCGGCTGGCGCCGAGCCAGGCTCCTTCCAAGTCGGTATCCAGCATTAACAACAGCAGCTCCTCGCCACCGTACCGGTAGAGGGTATCGCCCTGACGCAGATGGCCGGTAATGGTTTCGCAGACCCGCTGTAAGGCCCGATCCCCCGCCTGATGGCCGTAATAATCGTTGTATTTCTTGAACCAGTCCAGATCCAGCAATGCCAGGGCAAAACGGCGCTTGGGATGCGTTGCCAGGACCTTGAGGTCGCGCTCCATCGCGCGACGATTGCCGATATTGAGCAGGGAATCCCGCAGGGATTCCGCCCTCAGGACACGGTTGACACTGACCAGCTCTGACTGTCGCTCCAGGATATGAATGTAGGCCTGCGCCATATCCGTATGAGTGATCATGCCCACCAACAAGCCCTGCTCATCCACCACCGGCATCTGGCGTTGACAATACTCCTGCGCGCGCTTGAGCGCATCCAGTAGCGAGGCTCCGGCCGGCACACACACCGGGTTGACGGTCATCACATCAGCGGCCCGCCC